>NZ_JAQMUE010000073.1 GCF_028330985.1 Roseofilum reptotaenium CS-1145
GGCCCTCTTTTGCTTGATGGTAGGCTACGCCCAGGGACTCTCTACTCTGGTGGGGGACTATCTTAAGGAGTCGGGGCATTGCTTTGCTTGGACACTCTTCATTTATATCGTAACTTATTCATCGGACTTGATATCACTTGCCAAGTTCAATCAATAGGAAATCTCTCAAGGGGTGACAAGGCAGCTCAGAGGCCGCTATCGCGACCTTTTTCGGTAGTATTTTTCTGAAAACATCAACTGAAAACTTGCGATACTCCTACAGAGTCGCTTCGCGAACGCTAAAAGATGTAAAGTGATCTGGTAGAGACCACCAAAAATTCAAATGTTCCCTGAATTATACCAGAAAATACTCAAAGCCCATTTTAGTCTTAGATAGAAGCTAATAGAAAGAAATGTGATAATGTTAAGCCTAGTGTGGGGGAGTTATACCCTACTAGTATATTGGGAACTGTTGAGTAAAAAAGGAAGCAGTAGTCTACCAGCAGAAGTGTTGAATGTTAGCTTAATCTCGAAAGAAAGAGGATAGAATGTGGCATTCTATCCTCAAAGATAGGAAAAAACAATCCAACTGGTAGTCTCATTAGTCAGGGTAATCCCACAGAGCTTCTCATCTGTTTTGGACAATCTCATGGTGGAAAATTCACCGATCATGTCCATGGGGAATAAAAACAATGTTCAAAAATCGTAAAACTGGAGGCTATAATCTGGAACATACGAGAGTTCATGACCAACGGTTATTAGCCACAATTTTAGTAATAGTTATTACTATGTCTCAGTTTTAGCCATTGAGCTTCTATCTTAATTTTCGGAAAATGACAGAAAAGGAAGTATGCTCTGATTGTTGCTTATAATATAGATAACTGGCTGTAGCAAGAAATGGAGATTTTAGATAAATTACATGGCTTAAGTCTTGTCAAACTTACTCACTTAGAAGATTATATCCATCAATCATTAAATCAAGAAACTAGCAATCCATTAAAAGCATCGTAGATTACACTAAAAGATGAAAGAATGTCCCGTTTGTCAAGCACCTCTTAAACCCTGGCGATCGCCAAGTCTATTATACTGCGAACAGTGCGATATCTGGGTTTCTGATTTCAACGCTGATGTCACACAGCACTCAGAAACCATTATTGAAGAAAATCGCGCCCAAGGATTAAAACAACTGCGCCTCAGTAATTTTAATACAATTCTTGACCTTTTGAAAACCCATGGCCCCTTAGGAAATCAGCATCTTTGTGATGTTGGATGTGCCTATGGATGGTTCCTGGAAGCAGCCACACAGCGGGGAATGGAAGCGGTAGGAATTGAACCGGAAGAATCGGTTGCTTTACAGGGAATTGCCGAAGGACACACCATTAAAATTGGCTATTTTCCCGACTGCTTAGAAGACTCAGCACGCTATGATATCATGTCCTTTAATGATTCCCTTGAACATTTACCTAATTTACCTGCTATTTTCCAAGCTTGTTATCATCACCTCAACCCTGGCGACAAACTGATCATTAACATCCCGAATAGTCAAGGGATCTTCTTCAAAATAGCTAAAAAACTAGCTCAAATCGGATATACTAACCCTTGGGATAGATTGTGGCAGAAACAATATCCATTTCCCCATCTGATTTATGTCAATCCCCAGAACTTAGAACACTATGTAACTCCCTATGGGTTTAAACTACTCCAGAGTCAAACTCTAGAAACTATTCAAATCAAGGGACTTTGGCAACGGTTACGTATGGATAAAAGCTCTGGGTGGCTGATGTCTGCTATACTCTATGTAGCGTTGGTTATCATCTACCCTCTCATTCATAAATGCCCCTCTGATATCCTCCTCCAAATTTATCAAAAAGATTCTTAGATGTTTATTCAACTTGATCCGAATTTTTTAGCCCAAATTGCCACAGATAATGACCGTATTCCCACCCTCTACTATTCTAAAATAACTTTAGTCAGAGCCGTCTTCTGGATGCGGCTCAGATTAATATACTCACTCTTGCAAAATATTCATGTTAAACGAGAAACTTGTCTGGATTTTGGCGGGGGTGGAGGCATTTTCTTGCCGACATTAGCCGAAGCGTTTGATCGCGTCTTTTTCCTCGATCTCGAAGATCGGGAAGCCCATCAAGTCATCGATCGCTATAACTTGCCCAATATTGAGATTATCAAGCAAGATGTCAGTCAAGTCAACCTGCCGGCCCAATCCTTCGATGCCATTATTGCAGCAGATGTTCTCGAACACTTCCAAGACTTATCCCTGCCCACAAATCCGATAAAATCCTGGCTCAAACCCACGGGTGTTTTAATCACCTCTTTGCCCACCGAAAACTGGATTTATCAAGGATTACGAACCGTCTTTAATATTGAAAAGCCCCTCGATCATTATCATACCGGATACGAAGTCGAAGCCTATCTCGAATCTCAAGGATTTCGCCCCATTCGCCGTCAATTTGTGCCTCTCGTGTGGAATCTCTTTCCCCTATTTTTAATTACGGTTTGGCAATTGAGAAACTCTTGATTCTAAAATATAGATGTGTCTCGATTCCTCTTGCTGAGAAAGTTCTTGATCCGGTATACTAAAATAATTACCATCTTATCCAAGTTATTGCTGTGAGCCTCAAACCAACCCCGGCTACATCTATTCCTATATGCTCTAAAAAGACGTTCTATCCTGTCCCTTTTACTTCCCTTATGGAAGGACGAAGCAAAAGAAAATTGGGAGATCACTTCGAGATCGAAAATTTTGGAGTCAATTTAACAGAACTAGCACCGGGTGGAATGTCTGCTCTGCTCCATCATCATACTAAACAAGATGAATTTATATACATCGTTTCGGGAACCCCCACTCTGTTAATTAATGAACAAGAATATCGACTCAATCCTGGAGACTGTATGGGGTTTAAAGCAGGAGATGGTGTTGCTCATCAACTAATTAATCGCACCAAGGAACTCGTCGTTTACTTAGAAATTGGCGATCGCACCCCAGGAGATGAAGTAAACTACCCAAATAACGATCTCAAAGGCACTCAATTAGAAGATGGAGCATGGTCTTTTACCCATAAAGATGGTCGTCCCTATTAACTATCAACCTTAATATCTGTATGATTCAATCGGTAGAACAACCCTCCCATACTAGTCAAACTATTATCGAGTAAGAAATTCAACCAGATTTCAAAGAAGAGGCGAGAGTTGAGAACTGGGTAGTCATGAGCAGACAATGACTTGAGAATCGGTTTGACCAGATTGGTAAAGGATGCTACCATTTAGAGAATATTATTTTGATATTTGAGGATAAAACACCATATTTTATTCTTTTTTTTGGCATTAAACTAACATTAAAAACTTCTGGAGCTTACCCTGATATAATTCCTAAATGTAAGTATTTAAATCATAACTTCTCATGCCATTTCTCTATGAAGTTGCGCTTAATAAGGCATCGACCAAGTAGTCCCATCCTAAGTACAGGACAAAAACTGTAAAGAGTGGTTAAAATCCAAAGGATGCTTTGATTGAGGATGAAGGACGAAGTGACGAAGATGATCGAAACCGAGACCCGAGACGAAATAAGTTTTTGGCTCTGCGTCCATGTTTTTTCACAGATAAAGGCTCAATCTGATGGAGAAATAAACCCATCCGTAGAGACTGCCCATAAGGCTAAAGTTAAAAGAGCAAAGAGTTTTCGCAGACGCTCGGGTTCAGTCAAGTGAGTTGATTCCAGGCAAAAACCACGAGGAGTGAAAATGCCAAAGAGGGTTTCAATCCCCCAACGCAAAGCATAATCGTCAACAATTCCTTTACTGCCCTGAGGACTAATGACAACCAGAAGCTGACCATCATCAAGACGCATCCCCTTGCAGTTGTTGAGACTCACCCTTTCTCAAATGAGAAAAGAGAACTCGGACCGGTAAGCACTTTCCCTTGTGTTCAATGCGATCGCTCTGTCGAATCCTGAGCCGGAAAGCCATAGAAGGCGATAGCAGCAAGTATCTCACCCAAGCCTTTCCGATAAACTCCCGATCTCCACAGATGAAGGCAATTTCAGCATCAGGGAAAAGACGATCAAAGGCTTCAATCAATCTGATTCTCTCATCGCTGTTGCTATTGCCTTTCTTCGAGAGTATCGACCACAAAGGATACTCTGGCTCTATGCCATCCCAAATGGGGTTGGAGAGCTTGCTTTAATTGGCTATAGTGGTTCATGGGGTTTCTGATGAAGTAGCTAATTCTGATGAAACCCGATCTGCCTCTTCTTTTCAAGCTTTTTGTCCTGTACTAAGATGTGATTCACGTTCGTCATAGTAAACAAGCACTTTTAACGGCTGAAGATTGGGAAGAAGAATAGAGAGCGATCGTTTTTTTTGAAACTTCTATGAGGTGGAACTAAATCGGTGTTCAAATTCAGCTAAAATGTGTTGCTGTTTGTTCGAGGAGAGTACGGAGAATAATACGCTTTTGAATCGTCCCCAAAAGGGTTGATGGGGTAAAAGAAAGTCAGCAAAAGTTTGGGCAACCTGTGCAGGATTATTCCTAAAAACGCCACATCCCCAAGCCCCTAAGACTAAAGTATCGCAACCGTGATGTGCCGCTAGAGTCAAGACTTTACTGGTGCGATCGCGCAATACTTCGGGAATGTGTTGGAGCTGTTTGGGATTATTCCGGGTTATTGCCCCAGCATTCGGAGCCGGACTAGTAATAAAATCAACCAGATAGGGAGCCTCTAGCAAGGTACCATCATCTTGGCGAAAAACAGGACAATGGGCTGAATAAATCATCCGATTGGAGTATAAGAGATCGCGATGGGCGCGGTGATAGTCGTAGTATTGGCGGCATCGAGTTAAACTTTGGTACAGTGCCGAACTGCGAGCTAAACTTTCTTCCTGAGCGTGAGCGCCATTGAGGAATCCACCTCCGGGATTTTTAGAGGAGGCAAAATTAAGCACCCCAATTTTTTCAAACTCTTGCGATCGCGCGAGACGCTCTGCACCGGACAACGTCATTTCATTTCTAACCACAAATTCAGTATTCTCAAACTGGGGAGCCGAAGGAAGAACCTGCTTTTCAATGGTAATTAGAGCTTCGGGTTCATAGTATCTTGTTCCTGCTAAACAGGCTTTAATCTCCTGCTCGATCTTGATGATTTGCCCTTGTTCCCCATGATAAGAGCCAGTTTTCAGAATGTTGAGCGTATCTTGGGCGATCGCCCTACGTTTCATCTTCATCTCGATACCTCGAAACCCAAGAGGGTCTTAAAAGCGCAAATTTGCCCCTATTTGTATATTAACCGAAAAGCGATCGCTATTTTGAATTTGTTTTAATTCCCAGTTGGCTTTTCCATATCGTAGGAAAACGTGGGTTAAATTAAGTGAAGTTATCAATCACCTCATCCACAATTTCATCAATCATGGGTAATTCACTCTGGATAATCGTTAACTGACATACTCTCAACTCTTGAGACTCTTAATTGTTTCCTCCAGTTCTAAAAAAAACTGATATTCTCTCATCCACTCGACATATTCTAAGTCTCCACCTTCCATATCTTCTGCTGCGAGTGTATCCTGGAACTGGCTCGATCGCTGTTGATATTTCTCTTCAAAATAATCCAGCCGCTTTCTGGCCATTTTTTTGCTGTTTTCTCACCTGTAGAGTTCGGCAGCGATCTCCTTTTTAAGCAGTTCCTTCACTTCCTCTGGTTGGTCAGTTTTGAAAATAATCTCTGCCATATTTTCACTGCTTCAATTTTAGATGGCATTTTAAACGATGACGAATCTTCAAAAATTTGTAATTGATATCAATAGCTATTGATTCAGCGTCGATGACTCTACGCCTTGCCTACCCTACCTGTCACTATAATTGATTCAACGGACTTGATCTGATTTGCTCAAGAGATTGCGCTACCTGGAGAGCATCAAGTAGCGCAATTCACAATAATTAACGGATATTTCCGTATTCTAACCCAAAAATGACTATTCCAAGTCGCGACGACCAGGGTTACGAGATGGGTCACTCGATAGGAACCCAAATACAAATAAAGCTGCAAAGAAAAGCACAATAATATTAACAACGATTTTGAGCGTGAGCATTTATGTTTCTCCGAACAGATAGGCTTTGGATTATCATATCGAAATTTGGCTGAAAAACCTAGTAGAGGATGGGCAGGATGGGGGGGACACGCAAACGAAGGTGCTCCCTGAGCGGAGTCGAAGGGAGCGTTAATCATTAGCCATTACCCATTTACACTTCTTCATTGAGCCAACGTAAGACTTTAATCACCTGTTCTTCTACTTTAAGAAAGAGGTGATCGAGCCAGAGCAAGAATTTTTCCGTGGGCGATAGGATATATTCATGGCCAGTGGCTTGAGTTTCAATATAATCTGGTGCAGATTCTGGAGTACTGGACGCTTGCGGTTGACTGATGGATGAGGGTTCGGTGCGATCGCCAATTGTACCAAATAACTCTTCTGAGCTTAACCATGGATCATCGGTTTTGATAAATGCGGTTTGGGCGATGGGTTGGGGGGAGGGAGTTTTGGGTTTAGAGCGTTGTTCGGATG
Source organism: Roseofilum reptotaenium CS-1145 (assembly GCF_028330985.1). NCBI lineage: Bacteria > Bacillati > Cyanobacteriota > Cyanophyceae > Desertifilales > Desertifilaceae > Roseofilum > Roseofilum reptotaenium. The sequence continues at coordinate 6,549 of NZ_JAQMUE010000073.1, forward strand.
AGCGATTAGAGTTAAAGCCTGTAGGAGGATGGAGATCTAAAGAAGTCAGCCAAGGGGCGTTAATGCTCAAGGTATTCAGTTGGGGAATAGGCTGGGGTTGGTGGGTTTGAGATTCACCAAAGCTATCAATGGCTAGAGCAACTTCACTTTGCTCCATCCAAGCCATCAGTTGCCAAAAGCGCCGTATGGGCGGAAATAGGTGGGGGCATTGAGCAAGGATAGATAAGGGAATATGAGGTAGGGAAGTTGCGGAAGGGGGGAGGAGTTTTTGGACGATCGCTTGTTGAATGGTTTGCTGCTGTTGGGGCGTTAAAATATCAAGGGTTTGATTGGTTTGGGAGATGAGGACTAATTTGCCCGAGTCGAGTTGACTGGCAATACCTTGCAGCAGTTGTTTAGAAACAGGATAGGGACTTGAGGGAGTCGGTTGAACCAGAGAAGGAAGTTTAACCGGTGGGTTGAGTTGGGTGACTTCCTGTAAAATTTCCAAAATGGAGGTATCGGGTTCTGAGTCTTGGGGTTCTGGGGAGTTCAGCCAAGGGGTGACGTTCTGCTGAAATTGATGATTAATGGTGCGCCCGCTTTGGAAGATCCAATAAATGGGATAAACCATGACTTGGAGCGTCCATTCTGCGGCTACTTTCAGGTGGCGGAGGGCGCGGCTTCCCCGGTCAATCCATTGCTGAGAATGGTATTGAAACGTATTTAAAATCCGACTTTGATAGCGATCGCCAAGAGTCATGTTTTCCCCTCTTAACCCATATGATTGTTTTATTCTATAGCATTTGTGATAAGGGGACGGGGTGGAGAGGATGGGCAATTACCACTTACCAATTACTAATTTATGACTTTATTTCAACAAACGCTGGATCGGTTGAGATCGCTCACTTGCTTGGATCTACAATCTCAATGGTTATGCTGCTCTGACGAGCTTCCCATCAACCAGGGGGTTGATCCTAATATTTGGTCGTCCTGGAGTCCCGTTGAGATTAATACTAAAGGTCATGTGGCTTGGGAAAAAGGTCAAGTCCTCTGGTTTGGACAACGGTTTACTGTTCCTGCACAGTTGCAAGGATATCCCCTAGAAGGATTATGCCTCAGATGGAGCCTGATGTGGTGGGCAGAGGTAGCGCAGGTGTTTGTGAATGGAGAATGTGTCCAGGAAGGGGATCTGTTTGATTGTGCCACTCGGATTTTATTGAGTCCAGAAGTTGTCCCTGGAATGGAGTTTAATTTGGCTGTACGCTTGGTGAGTCCGGGGCACGATCCGGGGGCTATGGTCCGAAGTTTAGCCCTGTTTGAGGGGCAAACAGCGGTCGATCCGGGGTTTATTGCCGATGAGCTAGAAAGTTTGTTTTTGTCTGGAACGGATGATCCGGAGTTTTTAGAGGGGTTGATGGGGGCAATTTCCAGATTAGACTGGTCTAAGGTTGGCGATCGCCCTGAGTTTAATCGTCAGTTAGAGGCACTTGGCGATCGTCTATTCTCCCTTAATCTTCCCCCTAGTCCCCAGATTTTTCTCCTCGGCCATGCTCATCTCGACTTAGCTTGGCTATGGCCGGTGTCCGAAACCTGGGAAGCAGCAAAGCGAACGTTTACATCCGTGTTGCAGTTGCAGGCAGAATTCCCTGAGCTTACCTTTGGTCATTCTACTCCCGCCTTGTATGCTTGGCTCGAACATCATCAACCCCATTTATTTAATACGATCAAAAATCGAGTTCGCGAGGGCAGATGGGAAATCATTGCTGGCTTGTGGGTTGAACCCGAATTTAATTTAGTTAGTGGCGAATCAATTATTCGTCAAGTCTTATATGGACAACGCTATATTCGCGAACAATTTGGAGTACTTAACCGGGTCGCTTGGTTGCCCGATAGTTTTGGATTTTGTTGGCAACTACCGCAAATTCTCAAGTCAGGAAAGATGGATTATTTTGTGACTCAAAAACTCCGTTGGAATGATACCAATGAGTTTCCCTATGAAGTATTTTTCTGGCAAGGTTTGGATGGCACTCAGATATTAAGTCTGATGTCTGCACCCATTGGTGAAGGGATTGATCGGGTCAAGTTAACCCGTTATGCCATGGAGAGCAAAGAGAGGACAGGGAAAGCACAAGTCCTTGGTTTACCAGGAGTTGGCGATCATGGAGGGGGCCCGAGTCGGGATATGCTGGAGGTCGCGAGGCGATCGCAGGAATCTCGTCTTTTCCCCCGCCTTCAGTTCACCACAGCTCACACTTATTTAGACCATTTAGCACAAGAAAAAGACTATCCCATTTGGGCAGATGAATTATACTTAGAGTTTCATCGAGGCTGTTATACCAGTCACGCCGATCAGAAATTTTATAACCGTTGTTGCGAGCGGTTATTATATCAAGCGGAACTCTGGTCAAGTTGTGCCAGTTTATTAACGGGATACGACTATCCTCAAGTCAGATTAGAGCAGGCTTGGAAATCAGTATTATTTAATCAATTTCATGATATTTTACCGGGGTCTTCAATTCCGGAAGTCTTTCAAGAAGCGAATCAGGAATGGCAACAGGTTATTGAAATAACAGAAGAAATCATTCAGCAGGCTTTAGGGGCGATTGCCTCTCAAATTTCCCTTCCCGAACCTCCAACTTTGGGGGCACAACCCCTCCTAATTTTCAATCCCCTCAACTGGTTCCGTTCTGAGGTCGTGTCTATGACTTTGCCAGAAGGGATTCTGTCGGCTAAGATTTTGGATACAGATGGACAAGAATGGGTCAGTCAAATTGAAAATAACTTAATCTACTTCTTGACTCCGAATATTCCTTCAGTGGGCTATCAACTGGTTTGGTTCGTGCCGAATACTGAACCGGTTTTATCGGTGGATTATCCCAAGGAGTTTACGCTGAAAAATGAATCCCTTGAAGTCACCCTCGATCCGGCAACTGGGGATATCCTAGAATTGTGCGATCGCCCGAATCATCGCTCAGTCCTTAGGGGTTTAGGAAATCAACTACAAGCCTTTGTCGATCAAGGGCAATATTGGGATGCTTGGAATATTGATCCCGATTATCAGAAGTTCCCTTTGCCACCAACACAATTAGAATCAATGGACTGGGAAAGCTATGGAGAACTGGTGAAAACGATTAAAGTGGTTCGCACGATTGGACAGTCTAAAATCACTCAGTATTATACGTTATTGGGGAATGACAATCAACTGAGAATTACCACTGGTGTGAATTGGCAAGAACGTCACACGCTTTTGAAAGTAAGCTTTCCAGTACAGCTACAAGCCGATTATATGACGTATGAAATTCCTTGTGGTGCAATTCGCCGTTCTACCCATTTCAAGACTGAGCAAGATCAGGCAAAATGGGAAGTGCCTGCTCTCAACTGGGCAGATCTAACAGATGAGGTTCAAAATTATGGTGTTAGTGTACTAACCGATTATAAGTCAGGGTACGATCCCCATCCGGATCAACTGCGATTAAGTTTACTGCGCGGTTCAACTTGGCCCGATCCAGAAGCCGATTTAGGAGAGCATGAATTTAAGTATGCACTCTATCCCCATGGGGGCAGTTGGGAAGCAGCAGGAACAGTCCAACGGGGATATGAATTGAATTGTCCTTTACAAGTTTATTCCTGTCCCTTATTGAATCGCGATCAACCCGGAAGTGAGAAGACCAGAATCAGTTATTTAGCGTTCTCATCAAGTGCTTGGATTTTGACGGCTCTTAAGAAATCTGAAGATAATCCGTACCATTGGATCGTTAGAGGTTATGAGTCTCAAGGAAAAACTGAGCGTATAGACGTGAAAAACAACCTAGGTCTTGATTATGGAAACCGGGTTAATTTATTAGAAGAAGAGGATGGAAATACCCCGTTAGAGATTCAACCTTGGGAAATCCTGACGTTGAAGCTCCGCCAAGAGCAGACCTAGAAGGTGACGCTTAGAGCTAAAGTAAAGGAAAATTAATTATGATTCATAATTGTTGCCCCATGCTAAACTAAGGGGTGAAGACTTTGATCGGTAGATCCCTTGGTTCGCTTACATTGGCTTGAAGGGTAAGATCCGAATCTAAAACTTCTATTTGCTATTGATTCTAGAGGTAATGCATGACTGTATATGTTGGTAATCTTTCTTTTCAGGCCAGTGAAGAGGATATCAGAGAGATATTTGAAGATTATGGAACGGTGGACAAAGTGTCTTTGCCTCTTGACCGTGAATCAGGGAAGAAGCGCGGCTTTGCTTTTGTAGAGATGACTTCGGAGACAGAAGAGGAAGCGGCAATAGAGGCCCTTGATGGAGCCGAGTGGATGGGTAGAGTGATCAAAGTCAATAAGGCTAAACCTCGTGAACCCCGTGGTGGAAATCGCAATCGGGGGTTTTAACACCAAGAAGAGTAGGATAACAAAGTGAGGTTAAAAATCAATGGTAGGGCGATCGCCAAAAAGAATTAGGTCAGCTTTTGATCGGGGGGTCGCCAACCTATTTTTAACCAACACAGTTGGCCGAGAAAAGAATCTTCATCAAGCAGCTATATCAGCTCTGGTCTGTGCTAAACTGTCTACTGAAGACTAAAATCGGTAGATCACTGTGTTTGTGTTAATGCTTGGCGTATCTCCGAATAGCAACTTCTGCACCTAAATGATTCCGGAGGTATCGCATGTCCGTTTATATTGGTAATTTATCTTATAAAGTCAACGAAGAGGATGTTAGAGAGGTCTTTACTGAATATGGCAGTGTAACGCGGGTGAGTTTGCCCGTTGATAAGGAAACTGGACGTAAGCGTGGCTTTGGTTTTGTGGAAATGGAAACTGAAGCTGATGAAGACAAAGCTATTGATGAACTTGACGGCGCTGAATGGATGGATCGAATTTTGAAAGTGAATAAAGCCAAACCCCGTGAACAACGGTCAAATAATAAAGGATTTTCCCGTTCACGCTACTAAAACGTAAGATCCATGAGAGGATTCAGCCATAATCAGAGTGCTCTGACAGACTGGATCTTCTGTCGCTCCAACGTTTTAGATTCCGATCAAGCTGATTTGTTCAAAGGCTTATCTGCTACTTTAGCACTTCATTATCCAGTTAATTAACCAGTAATTGTGCCTTAATTAACTGGAGAGGGCGATCGGGTCTTCAACTGTGACCCTAGCCCATGGGAAGTGCTAGATCAATGTATACACCTAATCCATTCGTTCTAGAGGTAATTCATGACCATTTATATCGGTAATTTATCCTATGATGCCACAGAAGACGATCTCAGGGTCGTTTTTACAGACTACGGTTCCGTCAAGCGAGTCACTTTACCGACTGACCGGGAAACGGGACGTATCAGGGGTTTTGCTTTCGTAGATATGCAAGAGGATGCAGAAGAAGAAAGTGCTATTTCCAGCCTTGATGGGGCAGAATGGATGGGTCGCCAGCTTAGAGTCAACAAGGCTAAACCCCGTGAGGATAACAGAGGAGGAGGAGGACGGCGCAGAGATCGCTACTAAGATCTAAGTAGTTTTAAGTAGAGGTTCCTCCTCAGATTGAACGTGAAGTTAGACTCCCCAGATTAATCTGGTGTAGAGAGTATAACTCTTCAAATCCCAAAAATCACTCAGACACAGAAAACCCAGAATTTTTTTGGTGTTATTTGTGTCTTTTTTAAGGCCTCATCTCAATGAATATCATTTTCCTCTCTCTACAGTAGGCATTTGTAGTAAGCATATCAGGATTTGATATAAAAATCAAAAGTTAAAAATAAAACATGCGATATGAGATTAGAACTCGATACTTACGCCGATCTCAACTCTCCTGTGCATCGCTGGGAACCTCGATGTAAGTTCATTGGATTAATGGGGTTAATTTTTTCGTTTTCAGGGATTCAATCTTTAATCTTGTTACCCGTAATGTTAGGAATAACATTGGTCTTCTACGTTATTTCTCGGCTGCCCTGGTCTTTTTTAGGTCAACGTTTGCGCTATCCGGGCTGGTTTTTGTTGGGCATTGTGATCTTTTTACCCTTTATTGCTGGAGAAACCGTGCTGTGGGAATGGGGAGTCGTTTCCGTGCGTTTAGAGGGATGTTTGGCCGTCATTTTAATCAGTGTACGGTTTTTCTGTATTTTGGTATTGGCTTTAATTTTGTTTGGGACAGCTCCATTTTTAATCATGATTAAGGCGATGGGACAATTGGGGTTGCCTTTGGTTTTGGGGGATATGATGCTTTTGAGCTATCGTTATTTAACAGAATTTGGCGATCGCCTGACAACACTAAAAATAGCGTCTCGTTTGCGGGGGTTTAACCCCAAGCGATTCAGTTGGCGGAACATTCAAACCTTAGCCGCTTTAATGGGAACCTTGTTGGTGAGAACCTATGAGCAGTCAGAGCGAGTGTATCAGGCTATGCGTTTGCGGGGGTATGGTTACAGTCGTAGCATGTTAAAATATACCTCATCAATTGATCCCTTAGATTACATCGCGACTCTAGGTGTTTTGGGGATTGCTCTTGGATTGGCGATCGCTCAAATCCTCTTTTACTCTTGATCCTTTCTCTTTTTGATTTGTCCTCGGAGAGATCCTATGTTACTCAATTATGGCAGAGAAATTCCTCCCTACGAACAAGATATTGCTCGTATCGGCTGTATTCAAAACCATGGATTTTTAATAGCTCTGGAAGAACAGAATTTCAGAGTTGTTTATGCCAGCGAGAATATTGAAGACCTCTGTGGACTGCCTCCACAAGAATTACTGGGTCAAAGTGTGGACATACTCATATCTCGAAAGCGCTTAAAAAAAGAGATTGCTAAACTTTCTGAATCTTCGAGCTTCATGATTCATGCCAGACTAAAAAGTCAAAAGCCATTCCGTAAAGTACTATCTGTTTCCATTCATCGCAATTTAGATAATCTGATTATTCTGGAATTTGAAAGCAACCGATCCGGGAAATCATCTGATATGGGGTTAACCTTAGAACTCACGCAAGAAATCAGTAAAAAACTCAAGGTAGACACGGATTTACAACGGTCATGTGAAACCCTGGCACAAGAGATCAAAAGAATCACTCAATTCGATCGAGTGATGATTTACCAATACGATCAAGAGTTTAATGGACAAGTTATTGCCGAAGCTAAAAATGCTGAGATAGAACCCTTTCTGGGTTTGCATTTTCCCAAACAAGATACTCAATTTTGTTTGGAAATATTAGAGAAGATTTGGTCTAGGATGATTCCAGATATTCAATCTAAGACCGTCCCCATACTATCCGATCAATCATCTATTAACGAGCCATCTTTGGATTTAACCCATTCTATTCTACGGGGACATACAAGCTGTCATCAGGAATATCTCAAAAATATGGGAGTGAGGGCCAGTTTAGTTTTGTCTTTAAAGAAGGAAGGAAAGTTATGGGGATTAGTATCTTGCCATCATTCTAGCCCGAAATATATATCCCATGAAGTGAGGCAAGTTGGAGAATTTATTTGTCAATTGTTTTCCATAGAGTTGAGTACCAAAACCGATCATCAAATTTATGAATATCGAGTTGAGTCAAGTAGCGTTCAATCTCAACTTCTGGCCTTCATGGGTCGAGATCATACCTTTATTGATGGTTTGGTCAATCATCAACCCAATTTATTGGATTTAGTGAATGCTCAAGGGGCTGCTATTTTCTGGAATGGATCGTATATTACTCTGGGCCTAACCCCAGAAGAAAAAGATATTACACAGCTCATTGAATGGCTAGATTGTCATCTAAAAGACGATCTTTTTTATACTCAATGTTTGTCTAAAGTCTATCCTCAAGCAGAGGTTTTTGAGAAAATAGCCGTCGGTTTATTGGCAGTGCATATTTCCAAAGAAAATTACCTCCTCTGGTTTCGACCAGAAGTTTTACAGACCATTACTTGGGGCGGCAATCCGTATGAAAAGCAAGAAATTCGGGATGAAAATAACCAACTAAAGCTATTGCCTCGGAATTCTTTTGAAGCCTGGAAAGAAATCATTCGCGGTACATCTTTGCCCTGGAAAAACCATGAAATTGAAGCGGCAAAAGAATTGAGAAAATCTCTAATTCATATTATCTTAAATCAAGTGGATGAGTTGTCGAAGTTAACGAGAGAATTAGAGCGATCTAATGCAGAATTAGAAAAGTTTGCTTATATTGCATCTCATGATTTACAAGAACCCTTGAATCTGATTGCCAGTTATGTAGAACTGCTGGAAATGCGCTATGAAGATCAATTCGATCAAGAGGGAAAAGATTTCTTGGGGTTTGTGGTGGAAGGAGTAAGCCATATGCAAGGCTTGATTGATGATTTATTGACTTATTCAAGAGTGGGAAGAAAAGGACAAAAATTTGTTGCGATCAATGCAGAAGATATTCTAAAACGAAGTTTGGTTAATCTACAGGTTCGGATTGCTGAAGTGCAGGCAAAGATTACCTATGACTCTCTTCCTGATATTCTGGGTGATACAACCCAATTAACACAACTGTTTCAGAATTTAATTAGTAATGCTCTCAAGTTTCACCGGGATGATATTTCCCAGGTTCATATTGGAGTTCGAGAGGAAAGAGAAGAATGGTTGTTTTCAGTACAAGATAATGGGATTGGTATTGAGAAAGAAATGGTGGATCGTATTTTTACCATTTTCCAACGTCTTCATACCCGCGAAGAATACGAAGGTACAGGAATTGGACTGGCTATTTGTAAAAAAATAGTTGAAGTTCATGGGGGTAAAATATGGGTGGAATCCGAAGTGGGTCAAGGGTCAACTTTTTATTTTACTATTCCTAAGTAGACTGTCTAGATGCGACATCGGTTAGGGTGCAACCGGATTAGGCTTGACATTGCTAATCTCCGTGGTTATTATTACTTAAAAGTCCTTAATATTTTTTAATAAAAACAGGCTGTAATTTAAATGACTAATTTGGATCAAGTTCATCGGATTTTAATGATCGAGGATAATTCTGCCCATGTGCGTTTAATTCAAGAAGGGTTTAAACAAATTACTCGGCCGTATCAGATTCGATCGGTAGATAATGGAGTAGATGCGATCGCCTATTTACGTTCTGAACCTCCATTTACAGAACGTCTTCTCCCCGATCTGGTATTGCTTGACTTAAATTTACCTCGCAAAAATGGTCGAGAAGTGCTAGCAGAAATTAAAACTGATCCTAAACTGAAACATATCCCTATTTTGATTTTAAGTACATCTCAACGGCCAGAAGATATCCAAGAAAGCTACCAGTTACATGCCAATTGTTATCTTCATAAACCCAGTAATCTGAAACAACTTTTTCATCTCGTTGAACAAATTGAAACGTTTTGGTTTCGCACTGTTTCCCTTCCTCTGACTTGATCCCTAACGGTTTTAGCCAAAATTGTTAATTTTTGTAAATGGAATAAAGCTTTGATGTTCTAATTGAGACGAATCCTTCTAGAATATAGAAATAAGTTGAAAAACTCTAATATAAAATCTAAATTCATTAAGAAGGGTGATTGACGGTGGAAGACCCCTTAGTTCAGATTCAGATCCTTTTAATTGAAGACAATCGTGCCGAAGCTCGTCTATTACAAGAGCGTTTGAAACAAGCGCCCTCTATGGAGGTTGAGCTTACCCATGTGAGTCGGTTATCAGAAGCTCTCAATCAACTAGAAGAGCAGGTGTTTAAGATAATCTTGCTGGATTTGAGTTTACCAGATGCTCAAGGACTAGAGTCCCTAAATCCTCTGATGGAGAAAGTACCAGATGTACCGATTATTGTATTAACCAATAATACAGATAGTGCCTTAGCGGTAGAAGCGGTACGTCAAGGGGCACAGGATTATTTGATCAAACGACAGTTAAATACGGAGTTGCTGACACGATCATTGCGCTACGCGATTGAACGGAAACAATCCTCTGATGCTCTGCGAAAAGCAAACGAAACTTTAGAACAGCGAGTGATTCAGCGTACGACTGATTTGGTGCAAGCCAATCTACGCCTGAAACAAGAAATTAGCGATCGCCAGAACCTTGAAGAAGCCCTTCAGCAAGAAAAAGAACTGGCTCAAATCACGCTTAATTCTATCGGTGATGCAGTGATTGTCACCAATGTCAATCACCAAATTGAATCTCTCAACCCAGTCGCAGAAAAACTGATGGGTTTAAGCAGTTATGCGACTCAAGGCAGATCGGTTAGTGAAATTTTCTCTAACAGCGATATTAAGCAAAAACCGATTGAAATCTTGATTCATCAATGCCTGGCGACAGGAAAAATTGTTAAAGTCTCGAACTACGCCCTGTACTTTAAGAGCGATCGCCAACATTATATTATTGAACTGTGCATTGCGCCCATTCGCTTAAAGGGTAATCTCCTGGTGGGAACCGTGATTGTTTGCCGAGATGTCACTTCAGCCCGTAACCTCGCCCATCAACTCTCTTGGCAAGCAAGCCACGATCCCCTCACCGGTTTAATTAATCGCCGAGAATTTGAGCAATGCCTCAAAGCTGCTCTTGAGGAAACTCATCAATTGAATCAACAGCATATTTTATGCTATTTAGACTTAGATCAATTCAAAATTGTTAATGATACCTGTGGCCATTCTGCTGGAGATCAACTCCTGCGTCAAATCACTGGTATTCTACAAAGTAATATTCGCAAAACCGATACCTTTGGTCGTCTAGGCGGAGATGAATTTGGATTATTATTGCATTATTGTTCCGTGAATGAAGGACAGAAAGTTGCGCAAAAAATCATTGAAACCATTCAAAGTTTTCGCTTCGTTTGGGAAGATAAACTCTTTACGATAGGAGTTAGTATTGGCTTAGTCCCGATCGATCGATCCATTGAAAATGAACATATTGCCCTGAGTGCCGCTGATACGGCTATGTATGCGGCTAAAGAAGGGGGACGCAACCGAATTCATATTTACCAAATCGAAGATCGAGAAGTGGTGAAACGGCAAGGCGATATGCAATGGGTTGCTCGCATTAATCGTGCCCTAGAAGAGAATCAGTTTTGTTTGTATATCCAACAAATTGTTCCTCTAAATTCCAGGTCTAACACTCGACCTTTTGGCGAACTGTTTATTCGGATGATTGATGGCAAGGGAACTCTTATCCCTCCCATGGCTTTTCTACCAGCGGCTGAACGTTACGATCTGATGCCAGAAATCGATCGATGGGTGATTCGCAATCTATTTAAACAGTTATCTGAGCAGATTGGTCAAGGATCGGGGGTTCAATATAATCGATTCTTGAAGCCAATTTATTTGGTTAATTTATCGGGGGCAAGTTTTAATGACGTTTCGTTTTTAAAGTTCCTCAAAGAACAATTTTGGTTATATCATATTCCCCCCTCTCTAATTGGGTTTGAAATCACTGAAACGGTTGCCATTACGCACTTAAATCAGGCAGTCAGGTTTATTACGGAGTTAAAAGAATTGGGATGTCAATTTGCTTTGGATGATTTTGGCAGTGGCATGTCCTCGTTTACTTATTTGAAACAATTGCCGATTGATTACTTAAAGATTGATGGAACGTTTATTAAGAGTTTAATCGAGGATCGAGTCAATCGGGTGATGGTGGAATCAATTCAGCGCATTGCTCAAGTGATGGGTTTAAAGACGATTGCTGAATCCATTGAAAATGAAGAAATTTTAGCGGAAGTGAAAGCCTTGGGTATTAACTATGCTCAGGGTTATGGAATTCATAAACCCCACCGGTTTACCCTAGAAAAAAAGTTGGAATTGATGTATAGGGCTTTGCCTGGGTAATGGGGAAGAGGAAATCTCAGGGTTTGGAGTGTGTCCCTAATTCCCCTATCCCTCCAAGAAATGTGACGTTTTATTACAATTTTCGGGAATCTGCATAAAATCACCCCGAAAAAATAGAGATCCCTATAGAAGTGCATAACTTTGATTAGGGATGGAACCATGAATTATAGCCATCGATTGGCGACTCTAGAGGATGCAGAGAAAATTGCCCTCCTATGGGCGGAATTTGCCGCAGAGCGCCAAGAAATTGACCCGTCTATGCGGGTAAAACCAAATTTTGACTTTAATGCTTATATTCGCCATCAATTGGCTAAACCGCTCACCTATGCCTGGGTTTTGGAGGTTGAAGAGGCGATCGCCGGTTGCTTGATTATTTATTTCTATGATGAAGCTCCTCCTCCAGAGCTACCGGAGACTTTGGCGGTGGATCAAGATTTAGAGAGTCCGTTTATTTCCCGTCGGGTAGCTTCTGTGTTGGGGTTGTATGTGAAACCGGAACATCGGCAACCGGAAGCCCGATCGAGTTTAGCAAAAATGGCGATCGCCAAAGCCGAAGAACTCAACGTTACTGATATCGACTGGCTCATCAGCGCCGATCAAAGCGGTATTCAAGCCTTGCTCAAACACTCTGGATTTACCCAAGCTGCCGTCCAATTTACCAAACATTATCAACTTGCTCCCCATACCGAACTGCCTCGACTGCATCCCCCCTATCCGGAAATGGATACTCCTCCACCTCCCCATCCAGATGCTATTCCCCTACGAGATACCGCCACTGGGGATTTAATTTGCGATCGCCAGGGCGATCCCGTCTTTATCTTTCCCTTAACCAATGCATCGGGAGAATTAATTAAAACCGGCTCCGGATTACCCATTTATCCTACCCCCTTACGCGATCCACAAACCCAAGAATTTGTCTTTGATCCAGACGGAAATCTCGCCACTTGTCCCGTCGTTCGCGACTCTAGAGGCAACATTGTCGAATATCAAGGCATCGCCCAATTTCATCCTCCTGTGTACCAAATTGTCAATGGCAAACTCTATTTGCAGAAAAATGAGTCAGGAGAATTCGTTTTTTGTGATACAGAGAAAAATGAACGGGGTGAATTAGTGCGATCGCCTTCAGGAATGCCCATATTCAAAAAGGATTTGGTCACCTAATCTCTCATTCACTTTTGCTTGTATTTTTTCATTGGCTAACCCCTTTTAAAAACCACGCTAACTTGATTAGTCCTTGATGAAAATAATCCTGGATATTACCGTTTAATCCAGGGGGCAATTGTTTTACTCTTGAATGATCCCTTGCCGACCTTTGCATCCACAAAACTTTTTCGTGAATCATCAAAACCTGGTCTCATACTCGAGCAGAAAATCCCTCTTCTATGGGAGAAATAGTTCTCTACCAATATCAAAGAGAGAAATCCTTTAAAGTTAACCCATCAATTAAAATACTGTCGCATCCATCCTAAATCCATGAAACTCTCCTATTCTCTGAACCATCATTTTTACCTTACCCTTCTCACCTCCACCCTAGGAATCTGTAGCCTCGCCCCCAAAACCCTCGCCCAACCGATCATTCCCGCCATGGATGGTACAGGAACTATCATCAATCATCAAGGCAATCAATTCAACATTCAAGGTGGACAACTTTCCGGAAACGGACGTAACCTATTCCATAGTCTTGAACAGCTTGGATTATCTCAAGGGCAAATTGCCAACTTTATAAGTACTCCCCAAATCCAGAACATTTTAACTAGAGTCAATGGAGGAAATGCCTCCATTATCAACGGTTTAATTCAAGTCTCTGGTGGCAACTCTAACCTCTTCATTATGAATCCCGCCGGAATTGTATTTGGTTCCAATGCCCAGCTCAATGTTCCCGCCGATTTTATCGCCACTACTGCCACCGCAATTGGCTTTGGTAATGGACAATGGTTTAATGCAGTAGGCGATAATAACTGGAGTCAACTCGTCGGCACGCCCAATGAATTTCGCTTCGATCTCAATGGCTTTGGCAGTATCGTTAACTTCGGAGACTTGAAGCTTTCCGAAGGCTCCGATCTTACTTTAATGGGCGCAAATGTGATAAACATGGGAACCTTAGAAGCCCCTGGCGGAACCATCAATATCGTCGCCATTCCTAACCAACAAATTATTAGAATCACTCAAGAAGGACATCTATTAAGCCTCGATATTCCCTTAGATGAGAATCAGGAAGAATCCCAAATCACACCCCTCCAGCTTCCCGAACTCCTCACCCATTCCGGACTCGATCATGCCGATCAATTTCAAGTTAACGAACAAGGGCAAATTGTTCTCTCCGGAAGTGGTGTAGAAATTCCCGATGTGAATGGAATCTCGATCATCTCCGGAACTGTCAATACATCCGGCGAAAATGGCGGGACAATTAACATCATGGGAGAGCGCATTGGAATCATTGACGGAACTCTCGATGTTTCCGGACTCTTTGATGGTGGAACTCTGAGAATCGGCGGTGACTTTAAGGGAAATTCTACCTTTCCCACAGCCGATATCACTTATATCAATCAAAACTCATTTCTTAATGCTGATTCCCAGCACCTTGGAGACGGTGGAAACATCTACATTTGGTCAGAAAACCTGACTCGATTTGACGGAACAATTAGCGCTACTGGCGGTTTAGAACGTGGGGATGGTGGTTTTGCCGAAATTTCCAGCCGCAACGCTCTCAGATTTAACGGAAAGCTAGATTTAAGCGCAATTAATGGAGACACCGGACAAGTTTTATTCGATCCCAAAAACGTGACCATTGTCGATGGAGCAGAGGGAGCGAATGATTCAGAATTAGAGGATGGCAAAATTTTATGGGATGACAATCCAGAGGAAGATTGGATTATTTCTGAACAAAAACTAGAACAAATGTGGGCAACTAGCGATATCACGATTGAAGCCACAAACAATATCACCATTGAAAACCTGAGCGATAATCTGCTACAAGGCTCTGAATATAGATTAACCTTTGTTGCTGATGCTGACAAGGACGGACAAGGCTCATTTTCCATGGATGCAGGAGATAGAATTTACACTGCTGGACCGGTTAGTATTTCCGGAGCAGGGCTAAGAATTGGCACAATTTCCACTTCATCCGCAGTGGGAGATAGTGGTGAGATTATCCTCGAGAGTAGCCGCAATATTGAAGGCGAGAAATTCTCTACCTATTCGGAAAAATATTCGGCTGGAGATATAACAATTCGGAGTGAAGGGGATGTGGCGATCGCGGATGGAATTACTGCCCGTACTGACGCAAAAGTGACGAACCCTGCCCAGGGCGGTAATGTGGACATTATTGCTCAGAGTGGGAATATAACCATCACCAATGGAGTTGATACTTCTAGTGGAATCTTGAACGACAATCCAGGAGATGGAGGAGATATCACGATTCGATCTGTTGATGGATATATTGAAACTGGGGAATTAAGCAGTGGTGTAGAAGATGGGAAGGCGGGCAACATTGTCCTAGAAGCTGGCGAACATATTACTGTTGAAAAAGTGACAGCTTTTGCTGAAACAACAGGAAATGGTGGTGGTGTTACCCTTACTGCTGGAGAAGATATTGAGATAGGTCGTATTAGTACGGGTACAATTGGTTCGAGTTCAGGCGATAATAGTGGAGGAGATGTAGAGATTGCCAGCAAGAACGGAACAGTTACCACCAATTCGATTATCACGGGTGTTTTGGGTAAGGGGGATGGAGGAGATATTACTATCTCTAGCTATGGCGATATTAGAACAGAAGAACTCTTATCAGGAAGCGTAGAAGGCACACCTGGAGATATTACCATTACCTCTGAAAATGGCAGTTTTACGATTGATTTTGGACTCTTAAGAGACTACATTATTAGTCGCTGTGGAGGGTCTTTCGATTGCGATCATTCTGACGATACAATTACAATTGCTAGACACTTCGAGCTTGCAGGGAAACGAGTCTTCTTGTTGGGAACGCTATCAGGCACAATTAAGATTAATCTTACTCAATCTCCAGTAACAGACCCAGAACCCGTTCAACCGGAGCCCGAACCTGTTCAACCGGAGCCCGAACCTGTTCAACCGGAACCCGAACCTGTTCAACCGGAACCCGAACCTGTTCAACCGGAACCCGAA